>NZ_JBLFEQ010000020.1:0-8742 GCF_047345125.1 Maribacter spongiae
ATAGCTTCCGTAAGGGTGCGTTATGGGTTCTGGCGCATCCATATCCTTTTGAGAAGGGAAGGTTTTATGGACAACCACAAGCGCATGTACAGGGTCTATTGCGAGGAAGGTCTGAACCTGAGGAGCAAGAGGCCAAGGCGCAACCGTTCTCCGGCTCATAGACAACCAAGTGAAGGCAATGCCTCTAGTTTAAATGAATGCTGGAGTATGGATTTCGTCAGTGATCAGCTCTATAACGGTAATCGGTTCAGAGCCTTAACTGTAGTGGATAACTATAGTAGAAAATGTTTGGCGATCTGCGCGGGAAAGTCGCTCAAAGGAAGTGATGTCGTACAGGTCATGGAAACTATTACTTTTGGGAACGAAATACTCCCGAAACGTATCAAAGTGGATAACGGAAGTGAGTTTATCAGCAAGGTATTGGACAAGTGGGCGTACGAGAACGGGGTGGAACTAGACTTTTCAAGACCAGGAAAACCAACGGACAATCCTTTTATCGAGAGCTTCAACGGTTCTTTCAGGGACGAATGTTTAAATGCCAATTGGTTCTTTTCCCTAGAAGATGCACAGGAAAAGTTCGATATTTGGAGAGCCGATTACAACAGCTTTAGGCCGCACAGCTCGTTGGGAGACATGTCCCCCAACGAATACATCGATATGAATGAAAATAGCCCGGATTCTCTAGTTATGACCAGTACCTAATTATGGGAGGAGGTCAATAATCTAAAAATAATTGATTTTTAAACTGTACGAAAAACAGGGAAGCCTTCAGAAAGGGGAAGGCTACATTCGGAGGAACTACGCAAAGACATTTGAAGGGTTCAAGACAAGGGTGCTGTCCAAAATCACTGCCTTGACAATGGTTCAGTTCGTTAACAGGTTCGTCTTTGATAGAAATATAAACAACATTAAAATCAGCATTGTTTAAAATGCACAATGGGTCCTATTTACACTTAAAAGAAACTGAACTCAGATATAATTACCATAATGAAAGTTTGTATAAATTAGTCATAGATAATTTAAGAAAAATCCGCTTAAGTTATTACGACCCTTTAGTAATCATTCAAATAAACAATATAATTTTGATTCAAAAATACTATTGTATGCTATTTCTTCATATATGCAATGACTTTTGGGGAAATAATATTGAAGAAAAAATATACTTAAGTTTTTACAATTTAAACGATAATAAACTGTTTTCTATCTGGTCCGAAGAATAAAATATGAATTTGAAAATATATTATTAGGTGCCTTTTTAGTTTGAATAATTATATTTCGGATATTATAGTTATAATAATTGGGAAGGCCTTTAATCTTTCAAACACCAAAACATGAACCATTTGGATAAACCTATAAAAAATGTGGCGATAATATATCCATACTTTGCCCATTATAGATTACCCGTCATTCGAGAACTGTTAAAATCGCCTAACTTAAATTACACCTTGGTTTCGGATCCTATTTCCAGTAACGATATCAAGAAAATAAATCCTGATTTGGCTAATAGAGATGTAGCGGATGGAGGTCTCAACTGGAAATTTGTAAAAAACAGATGGATATATAAGGAAGTGCTACTTTGGCAATCCGGGTTATTGCAGTTTTTACGGAAAGAAAAGTTTGACAGTGTTATTTTCTTAGGTAACGCATACTATCTTTCTACATGGTTAGCAGTCTTTTATCTTAAACTTACAGATAAAAAAGTATATATGTGGACCCATGGCGTAATATCCAAAAGAAAGGGATGGAAATGGAAGCTTAGGAAGGTTTTTTATGGCTTAAGCGATGGGGTACTCCTATACGGTCATAAGGCCAAGGCAATAATGATCAAAAATGGCTTTCCGGAAAGAAAACTTCATGTTATTTACAACTCAACAGGAAGTGTTGATGATTTGATCAGGAACAATGAGATCACTATTGAAAAACGGAAACAAACTAAACAGCAGTTATTTAAGTATCCGGATTTACCCATAATCATATTCGTAGGTCGGCTTACATATGTCAAAAAATTAGATCAAATCCTCCAAGCAGCTCATATTTTGGTCGAAGAGGACTTCAAAATTAATGTACTCTTCGTAGGAGATGGCGAGGCCCGAAAAGATTTGGAAAGCTTAGCCCAATGCCTAAACCTTACCAATTATTGCCATTTTTATGGAGCTAGTTTTAAGAATGAAGAACTTGAACAATTGTTTGATATCAGTAGCCTTTGTGTATCTCCAGGTGAAGTGGGATTGACAGCAATGTCAGCATTAGGCAATGGGATCCCTGTACTGTCCCATGATGATTTCAATTACCAAATGCCTGAATATGAAGCTATTGAACCTGGTGTCAATGGTATGCTTTTTAAAAGAAATTCAATTTTCGATTTGGCTTTAAAAACTAAGCAATGGATTGTTGAAAATAGAGACACGTCAGAAGAATTAATGAGAAGTAATTGCAATAAAATCATAAGGGAAAAATATAATGCTGAATACCAGGCTGAGTTAATAAATACTATACTCCTTTCTAATAAGTAAATTTTTTCTTTATCATTCCTGTAAATCATTGAAATATAGAGGAGTTTAATCATTTTTAAAAGCATTTCATCTCTTTACCAATTATTCAACCTGCAAAATTTCTGGAGCACATTTGAGATACAAAAAAACAGGGCAGCAAATTAAAGGATTAAATTTACTTATATAACATGAAGAAATTTTACATCGGAATTCAAGTTCAAAGTCGTATTGGATGCCTTATCGTAGTGTTACAGCACCCAAGAACTGATTAGGAAGTATGAATAGCTCCTTTTTTCAACATCACATTTGTTTTTAAAGAAAACTATTCTAGATATTGGGGTAATTATAATACTAATAAGTCTAAACAATCGTTTTGATGTTCAAACGCATCTGTTCATCCAAATTTTTGAAGTTATTATCTGATTTCTAAAGTTATTAATTATATCCTAATTAAGTTTGCCTTGAATTTTGATAAACCAAATAATAAACCTTATAAGGTATTCCCTTTACTTTGAAAGTTCTTAGACTATTAAATATTATTCGAAATATGGGTATGCGCTATACCTTATTCCGATTATGTTATGAAATCCGCAGGAAAACAGGACTTTTAAAGTTTATATTTCCTATACAACCTGAATTCGTTGATTGCACTTTAACCTTGGATGAATGGAAAAAGAATACTCCAAAATTTTTCTTTGAATCGAAAGAATCATTGAAAATCTCCAAGAATCAGCATTCCAAACTTCAGGAAACCTATAACGATATTCATAATGACACCTACACTTTTTTCAGCAGAACAAAATTATCATTGGGAAAAGACTTCAATTGGGTTACAAATCCAGAGACCGGATATCAATATGAATTAAAACACTGGTCTAAAATAGTAGATTTATCAAGAGAAGCTGGGGACATAAAGTATGTATGGGAGAAAGCGCGATTTTCTTTCTTATACGATATTATTCGTTATGATTATCATTTTGACAAAGATTGCTCCAAATTAGTATTCGGTGAGATTGAATCTTTTTTGATTCATAACCCAATAAACTTGGGGCCCAACTATAGATGCAGTCAGGAAATAAGTTTAAGGGTTCTTAATTGGACGTTTGCACTTTATTATTATAGAAATTCTAAAGAGTTAACGGAGGAAAGGTTTAAATCTATTATGAATGCCATCTACTGGCAGTTACATCATGTATACAACAACATCAACTTCTCTAGAATTGCTGTACGAAATAACCACGCTCTAACCGAAACACTAATGCTCTTTCTGGGAGGTATACTATTTCCGTTTTTGCCCAATACCAAAAAATGGTCTGTAAAAGGTAAAAAGTGGTTCGAGGAAGAAATCGCTTATCAGATTTATGAAGATGGAACATTTCTGCAGTTTTCCATGAATTACCATCGGGTTGCCATTCAACTACTCACTTGGGGGATTAAGCTTGGTGAGCTTCATAATTCTAAGTTTAATTCAACAGTATATAAAAGGGCTAAGAAATCTCTATACTTTCTAAGGCAATGTCAAGACCATCAAAGTGGAAAACTTCCAAATTACGGGGCAAATGATGGCGCACTTTTTTTCAAGCTAACTAATGATGATTATCGGGTATATACATCACAATTAAATGATTTAAGTGCCATATTGTTTAATGAAGTTTCAAAACAAGACGAAAGTCAACAATGGTATGGAGTAACTAATTCAAAAGTAATTACTCAAGAATATAACAATCTGGCCTCTTTTCCTTTGGGTGGAAATTTTGTTATCAATGACGGTTCAACCAAGACTTTCATTAAATGTGCACAATACAAAGACAGACCGGGAGATGCGGATAACTTACATGTGGATATCTGGCTAGATGGCGAAAACTACATTTGGGACACGGGGTCCTATAAATACAACACTACGGAGGAATGTGGTGAGTTTTTCGGAAGATGCCAAGCACATAATACAGTGTCTTTGGATGGTAAGGAGCAGATGCTAAAAGGAAGTAGGTTCATTTGGAATTATTGGACCAAAAAAGCAAAAGCCAACCTTTCAGAAGCCACTAATTCCTATGTATTTAATGGTCAATTTCAAGGATTCCCTGAATTGGGAAATAAAATCGTTCATAAAAGGTCACTAAGTAAAAAGAAGGGTCAGAACAAATGGACTATTTTAGATTCAATCAAAAATGCTGAAAATTTAACCGCACAACTTTATTGGCACTTCAATCCGAGAACATACAAACAAATTGATATTATTTGTCAAGATGGTGATGGAAACCTTCTTAATCCGGTAATTGAAGAAAAATGGTGCTCTAATTATTATGGGGAAAAAGAACCTTCAATTAGGCACACCTATAGTTCAGAAACTGGTTTTGAAACAACTATTGAAATTAAGTCAAAATGAGGATATTATTAGTACATCAATATTTTGTGGAAAAAAATCAAGGTGGAGGCCTCCGATTTAATGAAATGACCAAAGTTTGGGCAGAGGAAGGACATGAAATATCTGTGATAGCTGGTATGTTGGATGGATCAACAAAGTTGAATCCTAGATATAAAGGGAAGTTTTTCTATTTGGAAAAAGATTTTGAAAAAAACACGGATGTCTATAGATGTCATGTATCAGAACAATATGATGTGAGTTTTTTGGGAAGGTTGTGGGCCTATTTTTCTTTTGTTTTTTCAAGTACCTGGGCGGGTTTATTTTTGGTGAAAGGTAAATATAATGCCCTTGTCGTCACCTCTCCTCCTCTTTTTGTAGGAATTACTGCTTACATATTATCGAAATTGAAAAGAATACCACTTATTTTTGAAGTACGGGATTTATGGCCGGAATCTGCCATAGATACAGGTGTAATTAGGAATTCAACTTTAATAAAGTTCTCATATAAATTTGAGGCTTTCATATATCGGAATTCTAACCTAATCAATGTTCTTACCCCCGCCTTTAGAGAAGCGCTAATAAAGAAAGGCGTTCCAAAGGAAAAAATCATTTATATTCCAAATGCTGCAGATTTCAGCTTAGCAGAAAAGGTTGCGGAAAGTTTTAACCGCGATACGTTCAGAAAGGAAGAAGGAATTGATGATAAGTTTGTAATCACCTATATAGGTGCCCATGGTATCGCAAATCATTTAATTCAACTAATCGATGCAGCTGAAAAGCTTGCCGACACCAATGTCCTCATACAACTTATCGGAGAAGGCCCCACGAAAGCCCTGTTAATTGATGAGGTTAAAAAACGAAACTTAAACAATGTTCGATTTATTGGATTCGTGGACAAGGCAACAGCTTTCAAATATATACTCGCGTCTGATTTGGGTACAGCAGTATTAAAAAAGGTTGATGCCTTTAAAACCATTTATTCAAACAAAACTTTTGACTATATGTCTTGTAAAAGACCTATTCTTTTGGCAATTGATGGTGTTTCAAGAAAACTTATAGAAGATGCCCAATGTGGTGTTTTTGCAGAACCCGAAAATGCTGATGATATAGCAGAAAAAATCCGGAGTTATCTCAGGGGTGAGCACAATATAATTGAACAAGGTCTAAATGGGTATAATCATGCGAAAGAACATTTTGATAGAAATAAATTGGCACTTAAGTATTTGAATGAAATTAAAAAAATTGCTCGTAAATAATATATTGTTTCAAAAGAACTAATACAGACAAACTCTTAGTAAAACAAAAAGAAATCTTTCATCAATGAAAAAAAAGAATCTTATAATTTTTGGAACGCGACCAGAAGCCATTAAAATGGCTCCATTAGTAAAAGAGTTTAAGAAGTCTAGTGCTTTTGAAACTAAGGTTTGTGTAACAGCACAACACCGCGAGATGCTAGACCAAGTACTTGATTTTTTTGAAATTACGCCAGACTATGATTTAGATTTAATGAAACCTGGGCAAAATCTTTATGGACTAACAGCAGCAATTATAACAGAGCTTCAACCCGTATTAGAATCGTTTAAGCCAGATTTTGTATATGTACATGGTGATACAACAACTACCATGGCTGCAGGTATCGCTGGCTTCTATGCAGGAGCAAAAATTTGCCATGTAGAAGCTGGGCTACGTACCTTCAACAAATATGCTCCTTTCCCTGAAGAGATTAATAGATCTATTACTGGCCGAATTGCGGACTACCACTTTGCTCCTACTACAACCTCTCAAGAAAATTTACTCAGAGAAAACATAGCTAAAGCGTCTATTTTAATTACTGGAAATACTGTTATTGACGCACTTTTAGAAAGTTCTTCGAAAGTGCAAAACTTGGAGGACAACGAAATAGAAGAGCTGAAGCAGACCTTAGACTTTGATAAAAAAATTGTTTTGGTAACTGGGCACAGAAGAGAAAATCATGGACAGGGTTTTATAAACATTTGTAATGCTTTAAAAGAAATAGTGGCTAATAACCCAGATGTACAAATTGTTTATCCTGTTCACTTAAACCCAAAAGTTCTTAAGCCGGTACATGAAATTTTAGGAAATCTTTCTAATGTAAAACTAATTAAGCCACTAGCCTATCCGGCCTTTGTTTGGTTAATGAATAAGGCAGAACTTATTATTACGGATAGTGGAGGTGTACAAGAAGAAGCACCTAGTTTAGGTAAGCCAGTATTGGTAATGAGAGATACTACAGAAAGACCAGAAGCAGTAGATGCGGGCACCGTTATTTTAGTAGGAACAAATACTAAAAAAATAGTTAGCGAGGCCAATAGCCTACTGACAAATGAAGATAGATATAAATCCATGAGTAAATTACATAACCCTTATGGAGATGGAAAAGCCTGCAAGAAAATTGTAGAATACATTAAAAATCTTTAAAATAATGAAAAATCCAGAAGTAAATATTATAGGACTTGGTTATATTGGTTTACCAACTGCCGCACTAATATCACAAAATGGCACCCATGTACACGGTGTAGATATTAACTCAGATGTTGTAAAAACAATCAATGAGGGGAAAATTCATATCGTAGAACCCGATTTAGACGAAGCGGTTTCCGAGGCCGTTTCAAAAGGATTTCTAAAGGCGAGTACAGAAGCTGTAATGGCAAATACCTATCTAATCGTGGTGCCCACGCCTTTTAAAAATAATCATGAGCCAGATATTTCCTATGTGGAGTCTGCTACCAAAAATATTATACCTCTATTGAAAAAAGGAGATATGTACATCATCGAATCAACTTCACCAGTAGGCACCACTGAAAAAATGATGAACTTCATCTATGAAGAAAGGCCTGAATTAAAAGGAGAGGTTTATATTGCATATTGTCCAGAAAGAGTATTACCAGGTAATGTGATGTATGAACTTGTAAATAACGACCGTGTTATTGGAGGAATCGATGAAAACAGTACAAAAAAAGCTGTCGAGTTTTATCGTAAATATGTTACTGGAGACCTACATGAAACTAATGCACGAACTGCAGAAATGTGTAAATTAGTTGAAAATTCATCTCGAGACGTTCAAATTGCTTTTGCAAATGAGCTTTCGCTTATATGTGATAAGGCCGATATTGATGTTTGGGAATTAATTAATCTAGCCAATAAACACCCAAGAGTAAATATCTTGCAGCCTGGATGTGGCGTTGGGGGTCATTGTATTGCCGTTGATCCTTATTTTATAGTTGCTGAGTACCCTATGGAATCTAGGATAATTGGAAAAGCCAGAGAGGTAAATAACTATAAATCTTTCTGGTGTGCTGAAAAAATTGTTTCAACCAAATTAGAATTTGAACTACGTCATGGGAGAAAACCAAAAGTTGCTCTTTTAGGATTAGCATTTAAACCGAATATTGATGATTTAAGAGAGTCACCAGCTAAATATATAGTACAACGTGTCTTACAAGATTCTAATAACGAAGATTATTATATTGTTGAACCTAATATTGATAATCATAACGTATTTAAACTAACTGATATTTCCGTTGCTGTTGAAGAAGCAGATATCATCGCTATTTTGGTTGCGCATAAGGAATTTGCAGTATTAAATAAACTTGACGATAAAGTTATTTTAGATTTTAGCGGAGCCTTGAAAAAATTATAAATCGCTATTACTAATAAATGCTTAAAATAAAAAGGATTGGGTTTTTGTAGAACACACCCCTTTTTTGCATAGTAAAAGTTCTAAATTGGGACATTCAGAATTGACCTCCTCCCGCTAAACCGGACAGTTTAAAAGTAGAGAATATCGGGCGAATAAATGTTTAACTTTAAACAAGTATTTGCTTATGAAACGATCAAAGTATTCGGAGTCGCAGATCGTATTTG
>NZ_JBLFEQ010000021.1:0-5625 GCF_047345125.1 Maribacter spongiae
ACAACGTATATAATTCATTGCTAGTACACTCCTACTTACGAAAATCCTCGCGGATTTTCTATTCGGTTTGTATTTGCTAAATTAGTTGCTGAAACACGCAACGAAATCATATACAAAACCGTTGGCAACAACCCGAACAAACATTCATAATAATTATGAGATTGACCATAAACCCAGCAATTTTTTTAGCCTTTTTTATATTGCCATTAACAGTTTTTTCCCAAGACAAATACAATCTGGACTTTGACGACTTTAACCCCAAAGAACAGAAAATGCCTACGGGTTGGTTCAAATGGGGGTTTTTTGAAAACTTAAGCGGGGAAAAAATAAGTGACGAAAACTATGCTGGAAAAGTAGTTTCTGACAGAAACGGAAAGTTCGGGTGCATCACTTACCGGATACCCGCAAATTATGTTGGCGATACAATTAAACTATCTGGACGTATAAAATATGAGAACGTCAAAGACTATGTCGGACTTTTAATGCGAATAGATGGTTATTCGAAGAAAAGGTCATTAGCCTTTAAAAGTATGCAAAGTCTTAAAATCAGGGGGACAAATGACTGGAAGGAATATTCTATACAACTACCTTATCCTAAAAATGCCAAGGCCATATATGTTGGTGGTATTTTAGGCAAAAAAGGCGTCGCTTGGTTCGATGATTTTAAAGTTACCATAGACGGAAAAGACATTCAGACTTTAAAGGAAACCGAAAGATTGACGTTAGAGAAATACGATTCAGGCAAACTAAAATCGGCTTTGTCGAAATCTTCTAGTCAATTGGACTTATCCAACGAACAAACCATTCGCAATAGTTTAGACTCATTGATAGAAAAAGTAGGCGACAAAAAAATAGTTGCAATTGGAGAAAGCACTCACGGAACTTCTGAATTTTATCATATCAGGGGAATTATAACAAAAAGGTTAGTAGAAGAAAAAGGGTTCAATCTTGTGGTTTTGGAAAGCCCATACGATGATATTGAAATCTTAAACAGAGATTTGAACACCAAACCATTGGACAGTTTAATCCGCGAACATCTATTTTCAATTTATCAGACACAAGAAATGAAATCCTTCTTGCAATGGTACAAGGATAATAAGTCTGTTAATAACATAGAATTCAAGGGTTGCGACGATTCATATTGGACTTTCAACGAACTACTAAAAGACCGTGTTAACCCAATAAATGATGATAAACTGAATATACTCTTGAAAAATCTAGAAACTAATATCTTAAAGAGTTCTACTAACAATTTGAAAAAAGAGTTTAAAATTAGCAATTCTATTTACAACGACATTTTATCAATTGAAAACCACTTGAAATCAACAAACAGCCTGACCATGCCAATCGAGGAAATTCTATTCAACGGAAAAAACACATATATCAACTATGTCAGCATAAAAGACAAAAAGCCCATTCAAAGCAGAGATGAAATAATGGCCGATAGAATTTCATTCTTGGCTAAAGAATCGGATAAAAAGATAATTGTATGGGCTCACAACGCACATATTTCTAACGAAATAATAACTGATAACGAGATAGGAATAATGGGGCGTGATTTAAAAAAAGAATTTGGTAAAAATTATTACACCATTGGACTTACGACACTAAATGGCAACTATTCATATATGGACGAAAAATTCATAAACGGCGACCATAACTATACTGAAAAACTCAAAACAGTACCTTTTCAACCGATAGAAGGCTTGTTTTGGGAAAATGCCCTGTCAGAAAATGGCAATTCATTTATTGTTGATATGTCAACTCTGACGAATGAACTCGACACGAATAAGATTATTGGTCCAACGAAATTAATTGGTTACTCAAAGGAAAGTGAGAAGGATATTTACTTTCTTCCTCTAACTAAAGATTTTGATTGTCTGATATTTATAAAAGAAACAAATGCAACAACACCAATTTTTGAATGAAAAAGGGCAGTTGCCAACATTGGCTATAAGTAATTGCTTGTTCTCGCCTACTTCTGAAAATCCGTAAGGATTTTCAGTTTGGTGTGTACTTGTAAAGTTAAGTGCTAACCCACGCAACTACTCATAGCCGAGACCGTTGTACACAAGGCAGAAAAACGACAATAGCGAATGAACGATGGAATTATAAATTGGAATCTCGACCCAGTAATTTATTGGATTACAGACTCTTTTCCTCTAAAATATTACGGATTACTATTTATGACAGGAATTCTAATAGCTTTTCAGGTTGAAAAAAGAATTTATACTAAAGAAAACATTCCAGTTGAGAGATTAGACAAACTATTTATCTATGTCATTATTGGAATACTTTTAGGAGCAAGATTAGGACATTGCTTCTTTTACGACCCAGCTTATTATTTTCAAAATCCAATTGAAATCCTACTACCAATTAAAAAAATTGGTGTCTCCTATAAATTTATCGGATTTCAAGGACTAGCAAGTCACGGAGGAACAATCGGAGTTTTAATTGCACTTGGAATTTATTGCAAAAAATACAAAACAAATTTTTGGTGGCTAATGGACAGAATTGCGATAGTTGCACCAATAGTTGGAGCTTTCATAAGATTTGGAAACTTTATGAACTCTGAAATTTATGGAAAACCGACAAATGGAAATTGGGGAATTGTTTTTCAAAGAGATGACTTAATACCAAGACATCCAACTCAACTTTACGAAGCATTTTCTTATCTTTTGATATTTGGAATTTTAATGTACACTTACAAAAAAACTTCTAGCAAAAAGCGTAATGGACTAATTTTTGGAATTTGTTTAGTATTAATCTTTTTAGCGAGATTTATAATTGAGTTTTTTAAAGAAAACCAAGTCGGATTTGAAAACGGAATGACAATAAATATGGGGCAAATATTGAGTATTCCTTTTATAATTATCGGACTGATTTTAATATTTATGAAAAAAAGCCCTGTGTACAACAATGTATAACCGCAATTACGGCGGATTCGACCGCTGGCGAATCCACTCGGAATTGCTAAAGCCTGTGTTAAACCGAAAATTAAAGCATATAAATCCGTAACCGACGATTATACGAGACCGTTGCCACCAATAAAAGGAGAAATCGTAGAATGTATATACAGGTACATTTATTATTGATTTAAAAACAACTTAAAATGCACAATATGAAAGAATTACTATTTGTGAGTATTCTAATTTTATCAAACTTTAATGTATTTGGTCAAAAAGAAAAGAATATGTCGGAAGTATTTGAATTATCTGGAGAAATTACAAATGATTATTCTGGATATTTATATCTAAGATACGGAAATAAATTAGACAGTACTTTGGTAGAAAACAAAACCTTTTCTTTTAAAGGAAAAGTGGATTACCCTACAGAATCTTTACTTCTTACAAAAAATGGAGTCTCATCAGGAGAACCTCTTTATATAGAAAATAGTAAAATAACAGTCAACGTATCGGTTAACAAAAATATTACAACTATAAATTCAATTGAAGGAACTAAGACTGCACTTATTATGTCTGACTTACAAAGTTATTATCAAAAAATTCAGTCTGATTCTGATTTCACAGCAAAACTGTATAAAAAATTAGATACAATAATCACACAAAACCCAAGAAATCAATTTAGTGGAATGGTCTTGTCAGATATTATAACCGACCCTATACTTAGTTACCAACAAGCCTCTAATTTGTTCAATAAACTTGACCTAACTACTCAAAGAGATGATGAAATAAATTCAATTAAAGCATCCTTGTTAAAGTTGAAAAATATAAGAGTTGGAGCAACTATTAAAGATTTCGAACTTCCAAATATCAAAGGGGAATATGTAAATACAAAGGACTTTAAAAATAACATTTTGCTTATTGAGTTTTGGGCTTCTTGGTGTGTTCCTTGTAGACAAGACAACCCTAAATTAGTTAATATTTATGGTGAGTATAAAGAGAAAGGGTTCGAAATATATGGTGTTTCGTTAGATATAAAAAAGGAGTCTTGGAATAAAGCAATTAAAGACGACAATCTTTATTGGACTCAAACTATCGCAGAAGGAGGATTTAATAATGAAATAATTAAAACATTTGGAATACAAGCTATTCCTGCAAACTTTTTAATTGATAATAATGGAAAAATACTAGCTATAAATATTAAACCTATTGAATTAGAAAAAAAACTTATAAAACTACTTGGAAAATAAATTACTGGTGGCAACAATGTATAAAAATAATTGCTGTTTAGTGCTTAATCAAAGGTAGTTTTGTGTTTGCAACGTCTGAATTTCTTCCGGAAATTTCTCGCACGCAAACCCGCAACTATTCTTATACTAACCGTTGGCAAACATTTAAGAGAAACTTTGGAACTAATAGAAAAAGACATAGAAGATTGGATTAAGCCTTATGCAACTATTGTTGGAGAACAAAAGGAGTATGATTTAGAATTGCGCAAGCAAAATCCAGCCGATTTTTTTCTTGAACTTACAATACCAAATAGTTTTGAGGGTTATGCAATCGCCTTGCATTCGTATTGGATAAATTATAATATACCAAAAAATAAAATTACGGAAAGCGAAAATAGCGACGAAGATTTACCCGAAGAAGAGTTTTCACGTGTGAATTGGAAAGATTTTTATCAATTAAAGCAAATTGATTTCGACCTTAATTCAGCGATATTAAATTCTGTTGAATGGAAGAGACCATTTAAACAAATGAATAATGAACTATTTCCTGGAGAAGGGCTTTTGGATGAAGAACATTTGAATAGTTTGGTCGAGACGATAAACAAAATTTACGGAAATCAAGAAATTGAGTTATTCTATACTTTTCTTTCGACTAAAAATTGGCAAAAAGATTTAATGTTTTCGGGCAGAATAAATGACTTGCCGAACTTGATAAAGAAAGAAAATTTAAGGTTAACACCGAGTTTGATTTATCCTAAAGCACGAAATTGGGTTGTGAATACGGATTATGATTTAGCTTTTACGACAATTGGTGGAGAGAAGAAATTTATTGCGGAACTTGTTCGGAAAAATGAGTATGAAATTTATCAAATTGAACGTAGAAAAAACGTGCTACAACAACGTGTATAGCTCATTGCTGTTCAGTTGCTTAATCGAAGTTAAGGCGTATTTGGAAATCGCCAAATTTTTAAATTTGACGATTTCCAACAAAAAAGATAAATAATAAAATTTAAAAATCTGGCTTGTGGCTCAACCGAAAATAATTGCTAATATGCACGCAACAAACCATACACAAGACCGTTGGGCACAAGTTGAAGAACTGTATGAAAATAAAAAGAACATTTATGATAATAGTATTTTGTATGCTATTAATTAATTGTAAAAACCAGTAAAACCTCAAAAAGTTACAGTTCAAACCAAAATTTCATTTCCCTTCTATTCAACCAGTAATGGATGGATTCTTATCGAAACTCAACTGAAAAACGAAAAAAAATATTTAATATTTGACACAGGAGCAACAAACACCTTTCTAAATGAAAAATACATTACTTCAGAAATAATTGGACAAAAAAATATAAAAGATAGCAAAAGAGAATTTCACAAAAGTGTTTCTTTTCGATTAAATAATTTCTCCTTAGGAAAAAAGATTTTTCTTGATGGAGGTGTTTACAACTCATTACCTCAAGAACAATTTGAGAATGATTCCATAGTTG
>NZ_JBLFEQ010000022.1:0-2500 GCF_047345125.1 Maribacter spongiae
AAAAGGATTTGAATCGAGATTACGGGCCCGGGGATATTTTTTGGTCGTTTGCTTAATAGTATATATAGTATAACGATGAAGAGTTTGATCCTGGCTCAGGATGAACGCTAGCGGCAGGCCTAACACATGCAAGTCGAGGGGCAGCATATCCAGCTTGCTGGATGATGGCGACCGGCGCACGGGTGCGCACCGCGTATGGAACCTGCCCTGTACAGGGGAATAGCCCAGGGAAACTTGGATTAATGCCCCGTGGCACCCTTTGGCAGCATTGCCTTGGGGTTAAAGGCTTCGGCCGGTACAGGATGGCCATGCGTCCCATTAGCTAGATGGTAGGGTAACGGCCTACCATGGCCGCGATGGGTAGGGGCCCTGAGAGGGGGATCCCCCACACTGGTACTGAGACACGGACCAGACTCCTACGGGAGGCAGCAGTGAGGAATATTGGACAATGGGCGGAGGCCTGATCCAGCCATGCCGCGTGCAGGAAGAATGCCCTATGGGTAGTAAACTGCTTTTATACGGGAAGAAATAGGGCTACGCGTAGCCCGTTGACGGTACCGTAAGAATAAGGACCGGCTAACTCCGTGCCAGCAGCCGCGGTAATACGGAGGGTCCGAGCGTTATCCGGAATTATTGGGTTTAAAGGGTCCGTAGGCGGGCCGGTAAGTCAGTGGTGAAAGTCTGCAGCTCAACTGTAGAACTGCCTTTGATACTGCCGGTCTTGAGTTATGGTGAAGCTGCCGGAATATGTAGTGTAGCGGTGAAATGCATAGATATTACATAGAACACCGATTGCGAAGGCAGGTGGCTAACCATATACTGACGCTGATGGACGAAAGCGTGGGGAGCGAACAGGATTAGATACCCTGGTAGTCCACGCCGTAAACGATGGATACTAGCTGTCCGGTACCTTGAGTACTGGGCGGCCAAGCGAAAGTGATAAGTATCCCACCTGGGGAGTACGTTCGCAAGAATGAAACTCAAAGGAATTGACGGGGGCCCGCACAAGCGGTGGAGCATGTGGTTTAATTCGATGATACGCGAGGAACCTTACCAGGGCTTAAATGCATAATGACAGGGGTGGAGACACCTTTTCCTTCGGGCATTCTGCAAGGTGCTGCATGGTTGTCGTCAGCTCGTGCCGTGAGGTGTCAGGTTAAGTCCTATAACGAGCGCAACCCCTACCGTTAGTTGCCAGCATGTAAAGATGGGGACTCTAACGGGACTGCCGGTGCAAACCGTGAGGAAGGTGGGGACGACGTCAAATCATCACGGCCCTTACGTCCTGGGCCACACACGTGCTACAATGGCCGGTACAGAGAGCAGCCACGGCGCAAGCCGGAGCGAATCTACAAAACCGGTCACAGTTCGGATCGGGGTCTGCAACTCGACCCCGTGAAGCTGGAATCGCTAGTAATCGGATATCAGCCATGATCCGGTGAATACGTTCCCGGGCCTTGTACACACCGCCCGTCAAGCCATGGAAGCCGGGAGTGCCTGAAGTCCGTCACCGCAAGGAGCGGCCTAGGGCAAGATCGGTAACTAGGGCTAAGTCGTAACAAGGTAGCCGTACCGGAAGGTGCGGCTGGAACACCTCCTTTCTAGAGAATGCGGCTATTAAAGAGATCCGGTCCCGTATGACCGATTTGATTTTAAGGATTCAAAGAACGATACAGTAACGATGTCTCTACTATAATGATATATAAAGGAACGGTGCCCGTAGTGGCATCCGGGACAGTCCCGTAGCTCAGCTGGTTAGAGCGCTACACTGATAATGTAGAGGTCGGCAGTTCGAGTCTGCCCGGGACTACGGCCCAAGGCTGGTCCGTTATCGAGCATTTATGTTCGTTGCCGAACCGGTTTTTGGATACGTTCATAGATTGAAATATTGAAGGAAATTTTAGGAGTTGGGTATCCCAAGTTGACGTATAGGTCATCGATTAACCGATAAGGTGTTGACTGATAGCCGATAACTGAAAAAACGGGGGATTAGCTCAGCTGGCTAGAGCGCCTGCCTTGCACGCAGGAGGTCATCGGTTCGACTCCGATATTCTCCACGGGTCGATAAGCGACGGCCGATTTACGATCGACAATGTTTTTGATCGTTGGCGGCCGATTGTTTGTCGAGAAAAGTTCATTGACATATTGGGACAGTTATGTACTGTTTTTTTTATAATAATTATTATTGTTATAAAGGAACGGTATAGATACTGAATTTAAGTTTTATTGTTAGAAATAGGACACGAATTTTTTAAGTAAAGAGTATAGAGTATTATCGATACGGAAGATTTTGAAGGTTTGGCGACAAGCTGGAAAAGGGCGTATGGGGAATGCCTAGGCTCTCAGAGGCGAAGAAGGACGTGATAAGCTGCGAAAAGCCATGGGGATCGGCACACACGATATGATCCATGGATATCCGAATGGGGCAACCCGGCATGCCGAAGGCATGTCACCCAGCAATGGGGGCGAACCCGGTGAACTGAAACATCTAAGTAGCCGG
>NZ_JBLFEQ010000023.1:0-2475 GCF_047345125.1 Maribacter spongiae
AGTATTCTTTCGTAAATTTCATCAAAGTTGTGCATCTTAATTGTTTTGTCGTTATTACAATTTACTGCCATTGAGCAGTTTGCACAACTTTTTATATCTCAATCAAAATGCACAACGGGTTTTCTAAAATAAAATCTCCCCCTATTTCAGTTAAATCACTAAATATTGATAAATTGATAATGTCAGTAGAATTTAGTGAAGTTTCTATTCTTAAATCTCCAGTGATTTCTGTATATATTTCAAGAAGGTCAACTTCTGCTTGAGAATTAACTATAATATCTCCATTAAAAATGTTCTCAGTTGGTTCAGGATTATTATCTTCTGATGAACAGTTTAATAAGATTAAGCAAAAAAGTAAATTTAGTAATGTTTTAATTTTCATAAAGATTGGTTTTTAATTTTTGCTAACGATTAGTATATGGCAAGTAGGGCAATAGAAAGCGATAAACTTTCAAGTTTGCACTGAGCTAAATCGTTGTATTTTGTTTTTAATTTATTCATTTTAAAAGCCAAATACAACGATTTGGCGGTGTTCGTTGATATTCCGGGTTTATAACATAAGCAGCTAAACCCGTATTGTTTATAGGTTTTGTTGTAAAACGTTTTATTTTAGACTTAATTAATTGATTCAGCCATTAAAAGTATTTCTTTATTAATTATTTCGGCATTTTCTTTTTTTGTGATTATTGAACCATGATTTGCATCAATAAAAAATTGTTTCCCATTTTTAGATAATTCTTTCAGTTCTTTTTGCAATTCGAACCATAATTGCAATTCTTTATCGGGATCAATACCTTGTCTTTTATATTTTTCTTTCTGAAATCCACTGTATTCTTCTGCTGCCGTAAAGACCAAAACGGGCAAAGAATCTAAATCACTGACTTGACCTACTGCTTGTAATAGAATCTTGTCAACAAAATTATATTCTTTTACCATCCTGCGTAAAACCTTTCCAGAATTTAAATAAAGGGCACGATAACGGGTTTGGCAATCTTTTGGTAGGTCATCATTGACATTAAGTAATGAGCCAAATAACTGGTCTACAAGTCCTAATATTCCCATATCAGCAAGTATTGACATATATTTTTGAACGTCTTGTTTTTTTGGCGAATCTGTTTGTGCCAATCGGTCTATTTGTTCAGGATGACTCGAATCCAGGAAGACCATTCCTTTTACTTCATTTAGATATAGGTCTCTGAATATTCGATTATAAGGACCTCCCATAGAGTGGCCTGCTAATATATATGGTGGTTTTTCACCACTTTTTTCAAGTAATTGATGTAATTGGTGCGCATAAAATTCTGGTGTAATACTGTCATTACTTGATTCGCTAAACCATTTTCCTTCTCTATCATATCTGACAACTCTCATGTTTTTTTTCAATCCTATTGTAATCCAGTGAAATACATCTGTATCTCCTCCTGCACCTGATTCAAGAATAAGAGTTGGTAAATCATTTTTCTGTCCTTCTGCTCTTATATGAAGTTTAGTTCCATTGACATCAACCAGTTTTCCTGGTGGAATTGGATTTGAACTAAATACTCTGAAGCATAAACCTGATATCAATATCAGAATTATAAGTCCAGCTAAAATTTTACCAATCCACTTGATTATTTTCAGAATTAATTTCATCGTAGGTTTTTCGTAAATGTTTTACAACGATCTAGTGTATGATTAGTTGCGGACTTTTCCAACGGAAAATGTCCGCCCGTGCCTAAAGATAATTGATTGCAAGGGATTCCGTTTTAGGAATCCAGCCGCAATTAATTATACACCGTGTTAGCAAACGTTTTTATTATTTCAGCGTAGTTTTCCACTTTTATTTTTCCGTTTGTCGGAATCATGTTTTGCCACACCCAATTGTAATGTTCAATTACTTTTTCCGCACTTAAATGAGGTCTTTCTCCCGTTGTATGTCCGTCGGCAACTACGGTTACGTCATAATCTTTTGTCAGGGCAGATTGAATCGTGGATTCTACGCAAAAATCTGTTGCACAACCAGTAATTAGCAATTCCTGTGTTTTCAGTTCCAAAAGTTTGTCCTGAAGTCCAGATTTGTAAAATACATCGTTTGCATACTTGTCCAGTCGAATGTCAGTCGGTTTGATATTAAGTTCGTCCAACAATTCCCATTCCCACGAATTTTTTTCAAATTCCCCAGTAGCATTTCCATCGTGTTGTATAAAAAATACTGGAAAGTCCATTTTGCGGAAAAAGTCCGCAAGTCCATTTATTCGGTTTACGACTCCATTTGTATCAAATCGAGGGGTTATGGGCGTAAAAGAACCTTTTTGCATATCAATTACCAAAAGAGCTTTTTTAGTTTTCATCAATTTGATTTAAATGTTTGCTAACGGTTTTGTATATGATTTCGTTGCGTGTTTCAGCAACTAATTTAGCAAATACAAACCGAATAGAAAATCCGCGAGGATTTTCGTAAGTAGGAGTGTACTAGCAATGAATTATATACGTTGT
>NZ_JBLFEQ010000024.1:0-1127 GCF_047345125.1 Maribacter spongiae
AACGGTTTTGTATATGATTTCGTTGCGTGTTTCAGCAACTAATTTAGCAAATACAAACCGAATAGAAAATCCGCGAGGATTTTCGTAAGTAGGAGTGTACTAGCAATGAATTATATACGTTGTTAGCTACAGTTTTTTATTTTTTCTGTTGCTTCTTTCAGTTTCTCCGAATTAAATCCTTTAGTCAATTCAGTTAAAATTAGGCTTTCTTTTATTCCATTTTCCAATCCGTTTAATGATTTGTCATCATCGATGATTAGAAAGTCAGACGCTTTAAATTCCGTTATAAATTTCTGAATTTCTTCTTTTCGGTTTTTACAATCCGAGTATTCTGGTAGAAATCCGACGATTTTTTTATTTATTCCACGATTTTTGAAAATCAGATTGAATTCAGTCAGAGTTTTCACAGTTCGTCGAGTTGAACTTAACCAAATATCAAATTCTGCAAGAGTCAGAAGTCGATTTAAGTTTTCCACACAAGATTCATTAAATTTAGAATATCCATCCGAGCCAATTTGGTCAGCTTTCCAAGATGGATTTGTTATTAAAACTCCATCTAAATCTAATATCAAAAGGTTGTCGTTACTCAAATTGCTAACCACTGTTTTAATATGTCAAAATTTTGATAACTAAAAAGGTGAAAAGTCCGAAAGTTGTCAAGATTGACAGAAGTGACCTTAAGTTCTGTCGACTTATCATATCTCCATATTTTTTCACGTCTTTATTTAAATCTAAATCCCATTCCATTCGTTTTGCAGCGTGTCTATAGATTTCCATTTGCCAATATTCCAAAAACATTAAATAAATCAAATTTGCAATTGGTAGAATAGCCATCCAAAGACTTAATATTGGTTCATCAGTCGGAAATTTACTCAATCCAAGAAATGCCGCTATGAGCATATTGTTGAAATTGAATAGCTTGTCGTGAATTCGGTCAAAAGTCGATTGTATTTTTTTAGTAGCATCTTCTGCTTCTCTTTCAAACTTTTTTAATATCCCATCACTTTCCGCCGTCATTTCATTTGTACTAACACGAGCTTCATTTTTAGCAAGCAGTTCTAAAATCCGTTGTAATATTTTATTTGTTTCTTTTGATTCGCTCATTTTCACAAATTGTAGCTAACGGT
>NZ_JBLFEQ010000025.1:0-1124 GCF_047345125.1 Maribacter spongiae
TTGTCATCCCCGTGGGCCCACCGATCTCCAACTACAAGATCGTCAGCGAGATCCGCTCGGAACTGGCGGCAAAGCTCAATATCAACAAGGCGCAACAAGTACTTGCCGAAAAATGGGCGCCCTACATGTCGGAGCTGGGCAGGATCTTGATGGACGCCACCTGTTACGAGAGCGACATGCGCTTTCCCACGGACATCAAGCTGCTCTGGGAGACCGTGGAGTGGAACTATCGGTTGCTCAGGTCCCATTGCAGGGTATTACGGTCGGCCTTGCCCCGTACCAAGTTCAACAAATGGGCCAAACGCTATGCAAGCTATAGCAGATCGAGACGGCCGTCGAAGAAACAAAAGCGTAGCCTGACAAGGGGCCTGATCAGGCTATTGGGCAAGATACACCCTATATTGTCGGACATGGAAAAAGAACATTCGATAAACTATACCGCCGAGCGGGAAAAAAGGCGAAGGGCAACGGCCACCATACTAAGGCAACAGTCGCAACTTTTTTACAAGGGGGAAAGACCCAAGGGCCGCATCGTAAGCCTCGACAGACCGTACATACGTCCCATTGTCAGGGGAAAGGAAGCCAAGTCCGTCGAGTTCGGGGCAAAGGTCAATAAACTCCAAGTGGACGGGATCAGCTTCATCGAGTACCTGAGCTTTGATGCCTTCAACGAGGGAACTCGATTGAGATCAACGGTATACCTCGCCCAGGGCCTCTTCAAGACCAAGACCACGATCCTGGGAGCGGATGCCATCTACGCCACGAATAAAAACAGAAGGTTCATCACCGCCCAAGATATCAAGACCGACTTCAAGAGAAAGGGAAGGAAAACAAAGTACCACGGCCAATATCGATTGCTTGCTGCAATGATAACCAAGGAAAGGGCAACAAGATTGGAGGGTAGCTTCGGTACCGACAAGGAGCACTTTCTCCTGAAAAAAATAAAGGCACGCAACAAAAAGACCGGGACCCTCTGGATATTTTTCGGGATACACACTTCCAATGCACTCAAAATAGGACAACGGATCCAAAATCAAGCGCAAAAAGCAGCTTGATCAAAAACAAAGAGCACAAAAAACCAAACCTACAATGGAATACCTATCCCTATTCCTGAACATCCCTAA